>NZ_CP109192.1 GCF_041438805.1 Streptomyces sp. NBC_01707
GCCTGGAACAGATGCGTGTCCGTACCGCCGCTGCCCGCGCCGCCGTCCTGCCACCCACCTCGCCCCTGCACCAACCACCTGCACCCGGCAGCCACCGGCCTCACTACCAACGTCCCTCGAACCACTGAGACAGGACCGCGGGGACTGCCACGCGACTGCAGTCGATCAAGGTATGCCCGAGACGAATACTTCCGATATCCCCCGGCGGGGATTCGCAAGGGACTTGAGCCCCAGGCAGCCTCGGACACAGGCTTGACGGCCCCGTCCCTGACGCGAGGGGGTCGGCCGGCGTAAGGCGTAGGGCACCCCGCTGGAGGCGGGGCACGGTATGCGTCTGACGAATACTTCGAGAGCGCGTGCGGACGGTTCAAGTATTCGCGGGACGCGTACTGTGCGCTGAGTGGGCGGAAGGGCCGGTTCCCGGAGTTCGCAGCGTATTCGTCTCACGAATGCTTCTGTCGATGCCTGTACGTGAGCGACGCCAAGGAACAGCTCGGGGAGCATGCGTGTGGAGACTCCTGCGCCCGGCATATATGCCTCCTGGCGGCATGTATGCCAGGCGCAGGACCGGTGGCTGCAGAGGCACTCACCTCGAAGCCGATGCCACCGTTGCTGCGACGTGGGGAGTGTCGGTCGGCCGGAGGCGGTCTGGCTGGGGTAGACGTCGGAGAATGCGCGCTTCCGGCAGTGGTGAGGTTTATTCGTTCGCTGTGGACTATGCGGCGGTCTTCCGCGCGATCCTGGGCTCAGCGCTGCTCCTGACGCCGGATCTGGTCTTGGTGGATGCCAACCAGGCTTTCCTGGAGGCGTGCGATCGCTCTCGCGAGGAGTTGGTGGGCTTTTCGGTGTTCGATGTGTTCCGGCGGGATCCGCAGGACCCCGTGGCCCGGGGCATCCGGCTTCGCGCGTGCGTGGAGTGAGTGCTCGCGACACGGGAGCTGATACCAAGGTGCTGTGCTGGTACGACCTTCCGGTGCCTGGCCGTCGGCCGGGGCGCTTTGAGGAGCGTTACTGGAGCTTGGTCACCGCACCGGTCCTTGGCCCAGATGGCCAGGTCGTTCTGATCATTTCGCAGGTGAGGGATGTCACCGGGCTGGTCCGTTCCCGTGTTGCTCTGGACAACGGCGAGACGCTGAGCAGAGCGGAGACCATGACCGCCGCGCTGCTGGCGCGGTCCCGGGCACTCCAGAAGCGCAACGAAAGCCTGCGGCTGATCTACCGCCCCCGTTTCCACCTGCCCTTCAAAGGGGCACGCAAGAGCTTCGCGTGGACCGATTACCGCGACTTGGCCGTCCGGACCCACCTCCAGCTCGGCGGCCCGGTCGTGCTCGTGTGGGACAACTTGAACACCCACCTGGCCGCCGGCATGAAGCAGTACGCGGCCGACCACGACTGGCTCACCGTCTTCCAACTACCCAGTTACGCGCCCGACCTCAACCCGGTGGAAGGCATCTGGTCGCTCCTACGGCGCGGACCGATGGCCAACACCGCGTTCACCGATCCCGACCACCTCACCCAGACCCTCCGGCGCGGCCTGCGACACATCCAGCTCAGACCCGGCCTCATCAACGGCTGCCTCGCCGGCACCGGCCTGACCATTACCCCACCGACCCCGACCTGAAAACCTCAGTAACGCGTTGACCACGAGGGTGGCGTCCTGTCTGGAGTCGATCGACCAGCCCACGATCTTGCGGCTGAACGCGTCCAGGACCGCCGCGCAGTACACCCACCCTTCTGTGGTGAGGTGTTGCGTGATGTCGGTGACCCACAGCTCGTTGGCACGCAGCCGATGGAACTTCCGGTTGACCAGGTCATCGGCGGTGACGACACCCCGCAGGCGCTTGATCCGCACCGGTCCGGGCAGCCCGTAGATCCCGGCCTGTGTCATCAGGACCGACACGGTCATCGAGCACACCTGGATGCCCATGCCCAAGGTGAGCTCGGCGTGGACGCGGTGGTAGCCGTAGGTGCCGCGTGAGGCGACGTGGACCTCCCGGATCAGCCCGGTCAGCCGTCGAAGTGCGCTGTCACCAAACCTGCTGACCAGCCCATTTAACTCCACAGTACGGGACGATAGAAGCTTACTGACTGCTCATCCGGAACGAAAGACCCGTAAATTCTATGGAGAGCCTTCAGTCGCGGCTAGATTGCGACAGAGAACAATTCACTCTGATTTGGGAGGATTCGTGCTCAAGCGACGAGCGATCGCCGTCATCGCATTGGCCGTGATGGCCACAGCCGGAATGGCAACCAGTGCGAGTGCGGCTAGTGGGAATACTGTGAGAGTGGGACCTGGCAGTCCTACTTCTCTGACAACTGTATTGTTCGTCCCGCCTGTCCAAGGATACGGTGGCGAATATGACACTGAAGAAGAATGCTATGTTCAGGGCGTAATAAAGAGGAACACCGGCAGCTGGAACTCCTTTAGTTGCAAGGGGCCCAATGAGAACAATAAGTGGGACCTCATACTCTATCTCTTCCCCGAGTGATCTTACGGCTTGCCCGCCATGAAGACAGGGCCCCTGCCAGCTCGTAGTTGTCGAAGCCCATGAGCAACAGGAGGTCCGTTTACCCCAGTCTTCTGTGTTGCTGCCTGCTGATTCTCGGCCCTCCCTGCCGTGTGGTCGCCTCGTGCACGTGGATGGCAACGCGGCTGATCGTCCACACCATATTCGGTGCTATCCGTCGGACCTGACGGACGTCGACTGGGCGGTGGTGCGGGACCTGCCCTCGGTGCCGGAGTGGCTGGAGGGCAGGGGCGGCCAGCCGGAAGGCTACTGACACCGGCAGATGATCGACGCCATGGTCGCCGCGGGCATCACCCACCAGGTGATGCCCGCGAAGGGGTCTTGACCCCGGGTCCTGGACACGGGTTATGCGGCTTTGGTCAGCGCAGTTGTTGTTTGGAATGCTCGCTTGTAGGCGATCGGGCTGCGGTGTCCGAGGCTGGAGTGGCGTTGGATGTGTTGTACCGGTGCAGCCAGCGGAAGAGGTCGAGGTGGGCGTCGCGTTCGGTGTCTCATGCCCGGCGGCCTTGGAGGGTTTCCCGTCTGCAGGTCGCGTTGAATGATTCGGCGAGTGCATTGTCCGCGCTGGAGCCGACCGCGCCCGACACAGCCAGCGTCCTGACCTTCATGCCCCAATGCTCGACGGACTCTTGGTCGTCATTGTTCAATGCCCTCCCGACCAGGAGGACTCGCTGCCTCGATCACGCCAGCGCGTCGAGCCACTGCGGGCGGCCTCAGAGGTGTGCGATGCGGCTGTGGACGAGCCTTGTGTGCTCGTCGATCGACCACCGGCCCGCCGAAGAGTCCCTCTATGCTTGCCAGGTCGCTGCGGCCTACATGCACGCCTCGGGCGAGGGCATCGACCCCCCCATACGGCGCGCTGGTGGAACTGGTCCGCGACATCCAGTCCGGCAAGGCCAACGTCTATCAGGCAGGCGACCACATCCGCTCCTGGCGCATGTGACGGCGGCGCGAGGTTCTCTCTGGTCTTCCTGGGGCTCACCGGCGGCGGCCGACGGCCCAGTCCGGATCGCGTACGGGCGCCGGCGCTCGCGTTTTCCTCCACCCGTTCCGGCGTCAGCGTGGCGGCCCTGCTCCGTTGATTCCCGACCCATGCCCCGAGACGGATCTCCCCGTGCAAGCCGGCTGAAATGAGACGACTCCATCCGGGCGAGGCGGTGATCCGGACAGCGGCCAGCCACCGCCACACCGTCCGCTCCGACTTCCCAACGCTTGTGCCACCAGGTGCACATGCGCGGTCGTCAGCTCTCCACGGCTGTCAAGGTCCAGCAACCGGGGCATCGCAGCCGCACGCCCCGACGCCAGCGGGAACACGGCCATCGGAGAGTCTCCGGGATCCTCGCCGTGGCTTCCCGGCATGTGCGGCCCCCTCCGCCGAGTACTGGACCGCACGGCTTGCCGTCCTGCTCCAGGTATCCCAGCCCTTCGGCACCCAACTGACCGGAATCGGCATACGACTGACACGAACCATCGTCACCCAGTAAGCCGTGTCCGCGTAAGTGAGTGTTTGACATCCCTGGTCGTACGGCCCGGCCGTCGGGATGCTGGGGGTTATGGCCTCTGGTGGGGTGGTTCGAAGGTATTGCGGGGAGTGTGGGGCCGCTGCCGCCGACGAAGTCGGCGGCAGCGGTGTTCTGTTCGGGTAGGTGCAGGTCGCGGCGGTGGCGAGCGTTGGAGCAGGCCCGCCGGCGGGTGGCGGCGATGCAGCGTGGGGACGAAGTGACGTGTCCGGTCTGCGGCCGTGGATGGACGGCGGGGGTTGAACATCGGCGCTCGGCGGTGTTCTGTTCTTCGCGGTGCCGCACGCGGGCCTGGCGGGAGAAGGCGTCACGGAATTCCGTCACGGTGACGCCATAGCCGAACGCTGCTTCCGCCCCAGTGGACCCGCCTGTTCTGCACAGGGTCGGGCAGCTTCCCGCTTCACCAGGCGGCAGGCGCGAAACAGAGGCGTGCGAGGCGCGGGCTGGAGCCTGGCGGACTTCAGCCGGGCACTGCGCGCCCAGCACGTGTGGGCCGGCTACCCCACCCCCGGAGAGATGGAGCGGATGGCAGGCCCCGGCGAACTGCCGAGCAGCACCACCCGCCGCGTCATCAGCGGCAGCACTCTGCCCGTCGACCCCCAGCAGACCCTGGCCTTTCTGAAAGCCTGCTACGTGGTCACCGCCAGCGACCACGAACCGTGGCTCGCTGCAGCGCTGCGGGCCTTCCAGAACAGCCCGTCGCACGCGAAGGACACCAAGACCTGGGCCAAGGCCCATGACAAGCTGCGCACCCACGTCGGCCGGGAAGCCACGTCGCCGCCTCGCTCGACTCTGCGGTCGGACTCTGTTCGGGCATGGACACGACACATCGGGGTGCGCGGAGCCTGCACAGACTGGGTCGATTCAGCCTGTGAACCCGGTGTTCGCATCGGGAATGCCCCGTGACCTGTCGGCGGGTCACGGCGTGGCTGGCCGTCGCCGGGTCTCCTGGCGACGGCCGTGCCCTCCCAATCAGCGCTGATACTTGAGTCGGGGCCCGCCGATGTGAGTCGAAGCCGTTCAGTATCGGAGTCAGCTCATCAATTCTGTTCTTGCGGCGCCTGTATGTCGCGGATGAGTGAGCGCAGGTTGAGGTGAACTGACGCGCGCGGGGCGGCGAGTGACCTGTCGGCGTTCTGGAGGAAGCGGCCGGTCTTCTTCTCCGCGACGACGTAGTCGGCATAGCCCGCAGCACAGGCGAGATAGAACAAGTCGTTCAGGTCGTTGTTGACCCACCTGTCCGACGCGTTGCGCAAGCGGGCCTGTGTGACCTCCAGCACCCCTCCGTTGAAGGGCAGGCTGGTGAAGAAGCCGACCGCCTTCTCAGGTTGCAGGTGGGCGGAGAGTTCCTCGTTGCTGATGCCTGCGAGCATGCATGCTTGAGCGATCTCCACTTTCAGATCGTCCATCATGTACATGGCCGTCACCATGCGCATGTCGCGCTCCGCTGGATGGTCTCGGAGGGACTGGGCGAGCGTGGCCGGGGCCGCGGCCCACCGCTCGATAACCGCGTTCGTGACGTCCAGATCCTCCTTCGAGAGAGTCTCCTCCAGGAGGCTGCTCGCCCAGGCTGCGCGCCAGAATTGGTCAGCCATCCAGGGCTGCACGGGCCTAGTGACCGCGAGGCCGATGGCAGGCGCGTAGTCGAAGAACGGCGAGTTCGCTGCGGTGGTGAAGACATCCTTCGCAGTCAGCGTCAGCCCGCTAAAAGCACCGACGAACTCGTACCGCCGCACAACCAGCGGGTTGAGCATGTGCCACCCGCCATAAGCGTCCAGCATGGCCTGGGCGAGGTGGCGGCGGCGGTCCCTCGTGCCGGCGTGGGCGGTCTCGACCAGGTGGGCCATGGACAGCGGCAATCGGACCTGCCCCGACGCGACGAGCCCCCACAACGTGTCAGCAGCCTGGCGCTCCTCGGCAACCTGGATCTTCTCCGGCGCGACACGCGCCCGGGCCATCGTGACCCAGTGGTTCTGATCCAGATAGACGACCTTGGACATCACGCCTCGCTCCTGAAGTATCCGGCACATCCCGCACCGCCCTGCGAAGACCAGACCGCCCAGACCAACGCCAGGTTGTACGCGGACCTTGCTGCGCTACGCCCGCGCCAACGACCCGACCTTTCTCAGCCTGGTCAACAAGCACGACGCCGAACTCCTTGCCCGCCATGTCCGTAGACGATCAGCGCGGCGTTCTGCGCTGCTACACAGCCCACTCCACTCCCAACCCGGCGAGTGCGCGGAGCTGCTCGGCGTCGAGCTTGTCGCGGCGTGCTTTCTGGTTCCCGATCCAGATGCCGGTGCGGTGCTCCGTTCCATCGGGGAAGACCTCGACGTGGCCCCGGCTGGGCATCACGCCCTCCCTCTCGACGTACTGCGCCAGAGCCTCCAAGCCCTTCTGGAAGGCCGCACCACTCTTGCCCGACCCGGCGGACGCCGTGCCGGCCTTCGCGGGCTCCTTGCGGGGTCGTACGGCCGGTTTCACGCCCGCCTCGACCAGCCGCCGCCGCTGCTCCTCGTTGTGCCGGCCCCAGTCCCGTTGCTGGCGTGCGAGCCAGCGTCCGATGTCGTCACCGTGGTGCGTTACCCCGGGCACGATCTCCTCGAGGCCGGCACCGCCCACGAGGAGCACGCGCAGGCCGGTGTAGTGGCGTTGCCAGTCCACGGTCCACCCCAACCCTCCCGGATTCCAGTCCGGGTCGATCGCGGCCAGCTGCTCGGCGCGCCGAGCAGCTCGCTCGGGGTCTTTGCCGAGTCCGTCGGGCCGGCGGAGGTTGGTGAGCCATTGCCCGACGGGTTTGTCGAGGGCGGTGGCGTGGCGGGGTGCGGCCAGGGTGCCGGCCTGTGCGTGGTAGGCGCGGGCGGCGGCGAGGTTCTCGGCGAACGCCGTGTCGGCGGTGTCCCAGATCATGCCGAGCTCCTCGAGCTCGTTGGCCCGGGTGCTGGACATGGTCCCGGCCCGGTAGGACCGCCGTTGGTCGGACAGCCACCGGCCCAGTGGGTAGGCGCCTTCGGTGTGTTCGTAGGGCACGTCCAGGGAGCCCTCGCGGTCGAAGTAGCGGCGTGCGGTGTCGTAGCCGCGGGTCCAGTCCTGGCGTTCGGTGTCGAGGATCTGGAACTTGACCCACTTCGCGATCATCACGGGGTCTCTGGGAGCGGCGAACCTGAGCAGCAGCCGTGACTCCTCTTCACCGTCTTCCGGTTCCGGACCGATGGTCTGCGACGGATCAACGGCCTGCTTCTGGCTCTCCTGCGGAATAGTGAGCATCTCGATGGCACGCTCATCATGCGCCCTGAGCCCTTCAAGAACTTTCACCAAGGGGCGGTACGAGGAGGAAGTGAACATGTCTTCCGGCTGCTCACCCCGCGCCAGAAACACAGGCACGATCAAAGTGGCGATCTTGCCCTGTCCGGGTTTCTGACGCAGCGCCCGGCCGATAGCCTGCACGATATCAACCGCCGACCCCTTCGGGTCCAAAAGCGCCACCGAATCCACCGCCCGGATATCAACGCCCTCGCCCAGCACACGGCAGTTCGACAGCACCGCACGCCCGGCCCGGCGCCCGAAGTCGGAGAGCACCTGGCGTCGGTGGCCCATCTCGTGTTCCCCGCACAACCAGTTCGCCCACACGCGTTGCGGGTACCTCTCCGGATCCGACGCATGCAACCGCTGCGCCACCCGCGGCAGCCCCGTCGCGAACGCGGACGCTTCTATCGTCCGGTGATGGAACGTGATGGTGGTCTGCAGGTCATGGACCGCCATCGTCTCCAGCAGCGCGGCCTGCAATGCCCCCATCCGCTCACCCCGCAGCTGCTCCTCGCGTCGTTCCTCGCCAGTCAGGCGGGCTGGAGTGACGACGGGGTCTGCCAATTCGACGACCACGATCTGATAGCGCGCCAGAAGCCCCCGGGACACGGCTGATGCGAGCGAGAGCTCGTACACGACAGGCCCGTAGATCTCGGGGTCGTCCATGGAGCACGCGAGCTCGCGTGGCAGCCGGTCCCACCCCTCGAACCGTTCCCCGGTCTCCGACACGGCCCGCTCGATCTTCCGGGGTGGGTGTTCTTTCCAGATGCGGGGTGTGGCGGTCATGTAGAGCCGGCGCATGGCGGGGATCACGCCCTGGTCGTGGATGGCAGCCCACGCCTTCCCCATCGCCCCGCTGGTCCGGTGCGCCTCGTCCACGACCACGAGGTCGAAGACGTCCATGGGAAGCCCGTACGCGCCTTCGTGTGCTTCGGCCAGCACTGGCAGGGAGGCGTAGGTGGCGTAGACGGTGACGGGTCCGCGGCCGTGCCAGAGCGCCAGTTGCGGCGGGCTGGTCGTGGAACGCACATCCAGGTCCCACAGATGCGGGTCGTCATCCAGCGAACACACCGCCACCGCCGGCCCCGTGTGCCCGGCTGATCGCCATTCGCGCACGGTCTGGGTCAGCAGGTCCAGGGTCGGCAGCAGCACGAGAACCCGGCCGCTACGGGCGAGCCGCAGTGCGGAGTGCGCGGCGATGAGGGTCTTTCCCGTACCGCACGCCGCCACCACCGTGGCCCGCAGACCATTACGTGGAATCAGCTTCCCCGGAGGGATATCAAGACCACGCACCACAGCGTCAACTGCTTCAACCTGATGAGGCCGAAGCACAATCTTTTCTGTGCTCGTCATATCCGTACTCCAGAATTCACGGGAGGGGTGGCAGGTCCTGACGGAGGGGGTAGCGGTTTCCTCGGGATGCTACACACTGCATCCCGTGATGCATCATCATGGTGATGTGCGGGCATCACTCTAGCGCAACAGGGTCCGACGGGTGGGGTTTTGGGATAGGCTCTGCATGTGCTGAGTGTGCCTCAGGAAGTGAAGGGTCATCATGCACTGGATGGAGCGAAGCGGAGTCCGGTGCGCTCCATCCGACAGGGCCGGCCGCCGGATCAGGGTGACGGCACGTCACCGGGTGGGGGTGGTCGTTTCTTCGGGATGCTACACAGGCCTGCGCTGATACACCCTCACCCCGTAGCCAGCCGTTCCGGCGAAGCCGGAACCAGGGCGAGGGAGCGAAGCGGACACGCCTGCCTGTCAGGAATTTAAGCGAAGCGTAATTCCAATTCCCGTGCGAAGCACGGGAATTAAGGCGTGAAACGCCGTCAACAAATTGCGAAGCAATTTGTCACGCGGTGCGAAGCACCGCGTTTCGCTTGCACAGCGCGCAGCGCTGTGGTAC